>DASXUN010000013.1 GCA_036504815.1 Gemmatimonadaceae bacterium
CGCCTCTACCCCCTCCCCGTTCCGAGGCAGTTCCCCCCGTTGTCATCCTCCCCTGCGGGGGCGTACCTTTCCAACCGGACGACTGCGTCCTCTAAGGTTGTTTCATCGGTCCGGATTGCGCGCGCATCCCTATGGCTGACATTGCCAAGCTGAAGAAGAAGGCCGCCGACTTCGAGGCTGCGAAGAAGTTCGACAAGGCGCTCGCGGCCTACCGCGAGGTCCTTGACGTCTACGACGCCGGCACCGAAGCGGACATCGAGGTCGCGCTCTACAATCGCGTGGGCGACATGCTCATGCGCCAGGGCGAGACCGCCGAAGCCGTGACGCTGTACGAGCGCGCCGTGGACCTGTACGCCGAGGGCGGCTTCTTCAACAACGCCATTGCGCTGTGCAACAAGGTGCTGCGCACGTCGCCGGGACGCGCGTCCATCTACTACAAGCTCGGCAAGATCTCCGCCGCCAAGGGCTTCAACGGCGACGCCAAGAAGAACTTCCTCGAGTATGCCGACCGCATGCAGAAGGCCGGCAACAAGGACGAGTCGTTCCGCGCGCTCAAGGAATTCGCCGATCTCTGCCCTGACCAGGATGACATTCGCCTGATGCTGGCGGACCAGTTGCTCAAGGCCGATCGCAAGGACGAGGCCATCGAGCAACTCTCGAATCTCCTCGATCTGTATCAGGCCAGCGGTCGCACGGCGGAGGCCGATGCGACGCAGGAGCGGATTCGCGCCATCGATCCCGCCGCGACGCCGCGCGTTGCGGCGCGCCGGTCGGTCGAGACCAAGACGCCGGCGTCGTCCGACGACCTGATCTTCATCGATCTCGATGCCCCGACGCCGCCGCGCAAGTCGCGGATGTCGACGGTGGCGCCGGTCATCAAGATGCCCGAACCGCCGCCACCGCCCAAGGCGCCGGAGCCGGCGATCGAGGCCCCCGCCCTCGAGGGACTCGAGACCACCGCGCTCGAAGGCATCGAGTCCACGTCGCTCGAGGGGATCGAGACCACCTCACTCGACGCCGGGGCGCCGCCGCGCGTCTCGGTGGCGATGCTCGGCCTCGAGACCACGTCGCTCGTCCCCGAGGCGTCCGACGAAGCGGCGCCGCTGACGGCCGGCGAGTTCGCCGAGCTCGATCTGTCGGGTGTCGAGGAGGTCAAGACGACGGCGCGCGAGTCCTCGCGCGATCTCGCGCTCCCCGGCGACCTGCCGCTGCTCGACATCGCGATGGGAGGCGTCGCCGCGGAGTCGGCGCCGGTGGACATCCCGCTCCTCGATCTCGCCGAAGAGCCCGTCTCGACGGAACCGACGCCGGTCGAGGACATCGAGTTGCCGATGCTCGAGGTCACCGGGCCGGTGGCCGCGGGCAAGCCGGCCGCTGCCGAGGATCTGGGATTCATCGATCTCGATGCGGCGCCGGTGGAATCGGAAGCTGCGCCCGAAGTGGAGAAACCGACGGAGTTCGGCGAGGTCGACGTGGAGTTCGTCGAGGCGCCCACGCCGCCGGTGCGCCGCACCACGACGATGTCCATTCCGATGCTCGCTTCGAGCGTCGAGGAGCTGCGCGACCAGGTCGCCAGGGAGCCGGAGAATTGGACGCTGCACCGGCAGCTCGCCGAGGCGATGCTCGACGACGGTCAGCGCGATGCCGGGCTCGCGATGCTCGAGGAGACGATGGCCGGCTTCGAGCGCGCCGGGCAGATCAACGACGCGCGCTCGGTGGCCGACGAGATCGTGCGCCTCAATCCGATGGGCGTGCGCTTCCACCAGAAGCGCGTCGAATATGCGTTCCGCGACGACGACAAGGCGGGGCTCGCGCAGGCCTATCTCGACCTGGCGGACGCGCTCTTCCGCGAGGGGCAGGCCGACAAGGCCAAGGCCGTCTACCAGCGCGTGCTCGAGATCGCGCCGGACGACCTGCGCGCCGCGGCGGCCATCGAGTCGCTGGGCGCCGTCGAACCCGCCGCCCCGGCCGCCGAGAAGCGACCGTCCGCCGCGCCGCCGCCGGCCGGCAAGCGCTACACCGGGATGATCACGGCCGTTCCCGAGCCGCCGCCCGTCGCCGCCGAGGCGCCGGCCGCCGCCGCCGACGATGACTTCGTCTCGCTCGGCGACTGGCTGCGCGAAGACGAGGAGCCCAAGTCCACGCGCATGGTCGTCGAGGAGAAGGAGCCGACCGGCGACGAGGATGCCGACTTCCAGGACATGCTGCGCAAGTTCAAGCAGGGCGTCGCGCAGAACGTCGAGGAAGAGGACCACGAGTCGCACTACGACCTCGGCGTCGCCTACAAGGAGATGGGACTCCTCGACGAGGCCATCGCCGAGTTCCAGAAGGCGCTGCGCGGCGCGCAGCTGCGCGTGCGCACGTATGAGGCGCTCGGCATGTGCTTCCTCGAGAAGGGCCAGCTGCCGGTGGCGCTGACCATCCTGCAGCGCGCGCTCGCCGAGCCGGGCGCCGGTGACGAGCAGCTCGTCGGCGTGCTCTACCTGCTCGGCTACGTCTCCGAGGGGCTCAAGAAGCCCGCCGACGCCAAGGCGTACTACGAGCGCGTCTTTGCCGTGGACATCCAGTTCCGCGATGTCGGAGACCGCCTCCGGTCGGTCGAGGCGGCCATCTCGTGACTGCGCTTCCGCCCCCCGGCCGCCTGCCGCTCGCGCCCGCCTTGCTCGACATCCAGGCGCCCATCCGCGCGCGCCTCGATCAGGTGCCGGACGAGATGTGGCGCATCGTGCGCGCCGACGCCCCCATTGTCGAGTCGGTGAATGCGCACCTGACCGGAATGAAGGGGAAGATGTTCCGCCCCACCATCCTGCTCCTCGCGTCGCAAACGGACGAGACGCCCGACGACCGCGGCGTGCGCCTGGCCGCCATCACCGAGCTCGTCCACCTCGCCAGCGTGGTGCACGACGATTCGGTAGACCACTCGCCGCTGCGCCGGGGCCAGCCCACCATCAATGCGCTCTTCTCGCACCAGGTGGCGGTCATCGCGGGCGATTATCTCTACTCCCGGGCGCTCGCCGAACTCGTGGCCGTCGGCGACTTCGAGCTGCTGCGCGTGATGCTGGGGGCGTCGAACGACATGACCCTCGGTGAACTGCGCCAGCTGGCGTCGTACGACGCGCTGCAGTTCACCGAGCAGGATTACTGGCTGCTCGTGCAGGCGAAGACCGCGTCGCTGCTCGGGGCGGCGGCGGAGGCGGGGGCGCTCTGCGGCGCGCCGCGCTTTCGCCGGCAGCTGGCCAGGTTCGGCCACCTGCTCGGCATGGCCTTCCAGGTGGCCGACGACCTGCTCGACTACACCGAGACGGAATCGACGACGGGCAAGCCGAGCGGCAATGACCTGAAGGAGCACAAGGTCACGCTGCCGCTCATCGCGGCGCTCCCCCGGATGTCGCGCGTCCAGCGCACGCGCGTCGAGGCGCTCTTTGCCGCCCCCGCACCGACTGACGCGCAAATCGCCGAAGTCGTCGCTAGTGTGCATGAGTACGGCGGCATCGACTTCGCCCGTCGCAAGGGCGAGGAGTTTGCGTCGCAGGCCGAGTCGGCCCTGGTGGATGTCCCGGCGTCCGAGGCGCGCAGCGCCCTCATTGACGCGCTGGGCTACGTGATGGACCGGAGGTCTTGATGGCGCCCAGCGGATCTTCCAAGCACCGCCCGGGGTTTCATGCCTTGGTGCTGTCCATCGGCTTCATCGTGGGCGGCTTCTTCACGCAGTTTGCCCGGATGTGGCTGCCCAGCGGGGCGGTGAAGGAGTTTCTCACCACCGGCGTGACACCCGCCATCGGGCCGCTGACTATCAACCTGATCATCGTTAATATTGGCTTGGGACCCATCGCGCTCGACGTCTCGCTGCTGAGCCTCGTCGGGGTCCTCATCGCCTATCTCATCGCGCGCTCGCTCTTCTAGGAGGCAACATGTTCGGACTCGGCCCGGGCGAAATGCTGATGGCCCTGGTGGCAATCCTGCTCCTGTTCGGTGCCAAGCGCATCCCGGAGATCGCCGGTTCGTTCGGCAAGGGCATCCGCGAATTCAAGAAGAACATGACCGACGTGCAGAAGGAGATCGAGGCGCCCGAAGCGCGCCCCGTCGACCGGCTGCCCAGTGCCTCGGATCGCGTCGAACGGAACAACGACGATGATCGGCCGGAGCCGAAGAAACTGATTTAACTACAGAGTACCACCGAATACGACAGAGTACGACAGAGTGACACAGGGGGGCGTCGCGAACTTCGCGGCGCCCCCCTGATCCGTCCGACGGTATCTGTCGTATTCTGTCGTACTCTGTGCTACTCTGTCGTCCTCTTCTTTACGAAGACTGCCGCCGTAACGACGACTGAATCTTCTTCCGCCGGTCCTCGATCTTCGCGTCCTTGCGGAGCGCGCCGATGAAGGCCTGCACGCGGCTGTCGCGCATCGCGTTCATCGCCTGCTGGCGCTGCTCGCTCTTCTGCGCCTCGAACTTCGCCTTGTCGGCCGCCACCTTCTGGTCCACGCGGATCACGAAGACGCCGTGCTCCGTGCGCACCGGCGCGCTGATTGCGCCCACCGGGAGCGTGAACGCCGCGCCGACCGCCTCGTTCAGCTGGCCCATGCCGGCCACGAAGCCCACGCGATTGAAGGGCGGCGCCTTCTGCACCGAGCGCGACGCGGCCTGCGCCGCCGCCTCGAGCGAGGTCGCCGCCGCCGCGATCGCCACCTGCTTGGCCGCCTCCATCTTGGCGTCGAGCGACTTGCGCGTCGCAATCCGCTGGCGCACCTCGTCCTTCACCGCCTCGAGCGGCTGCGGGCCGCCCTGGCGCAGCGAGTCGAGCCGCGCGAGGTAGTACATGTGCTCGACGTCGAACAGGTCGCTCGATTCGCCCGGGTGCACGCCGCTGAACGCCCACGCGCTCACGCTCGGCGCCACCTGCCCCAGGTACTGCGCGGGCTGGCCCTCCGTGACCTCGATCTGCGTCACGAGCAGCCCCATCTGCTTGGCGGCCGAGTCGAACTTCGCCGGCTCCAGCGCCCCGCCGGCGATGCGCGCCAGCTCATCCGCCTTGCGGTCCGTCGTCACCGCCGACGAATCGCTCTGCTTGATCTTCACCAGGATGTGGTGCAGCGAGAGCGTGTCGCCCTTGCGCGAGTCCACCCGGATGATGTGGTAGCCGAAGCTCGTGCGCACCGGCGCCGACAGCTGGCCCGGGGCCAGCTTGAAGGCGGCGTCGTCGAACTCCTTCACGAAACGCCCCTTCGGTCCCTTGCCGAGGTCGCCGCCCAGGGCGCCGCTCACCGTGTCGTCCGAGGCGCGCCGCGCCACCTCGTCGAACTTCGCGCCCTTCGCGATCTCGTCGCGCAGCGCCTGCGCGCGCTTCAGCGCGTCGGCGCTGTCCGCCGCGTTCGCCAGGCGGGGAATGCTCACCAGCGACAGCACCGCGCGCCCCGTCCGCTCGAACTCGTTCGCGTGCGCCGCGTAGAACTGCTGCATCTCGGTCTCCGTCACCTTCTTCGCGAAGTCGTCCACGTCGGACGGCACCCACGAGATGAACGAGACGGCCACCGAGTCGTTGCGGTCCTGGTACATCTGCCACAGCCGCGCGTCGCTCACGTACGCGTCCGCCGCCACCTGCGTGAACAGCTTCTCCTTCGGGATTTCCGTGCGGTAGTACTGCTCGAGCTGCGCGAGGATCCCCTGCTGGCGCGCCGCCGGGCTCGCCAGGAAGCGGCGGTACTTCGCCATGTCGAACTGCCCGTCCGTCAGGAACTCCGGGCTCTGCCGGAACTGCGGGGGCGGCGCGTACTTGGCGGTCTCCACCACCTCGTCATCCGTGACGCGAATGCCACGCTTCTCGTATTCCTGACGGAGCAGCACGTCGTTGACCAACTGGTCAAAGGCCTGCTGGTCCACGTTGGCCCGTTCGTCGAGCGTGAGGCCGCGACCCATCTGCTGCTCTTGCTGCTGCGCAAGGGCGGCGGACGTGTTCGCCCACACCATGTATGGGATCTCCTCGCCATTCACCGTCGCCACAACCGTCGAGGTCGTCACCGGAGCACGCCCCAGCAGGCCCGAAGTCTCGGCCAGCAGGAAGCCGCCCACAAAGGCGATGAAGATGAAGATCCAGATGTACTTCGCGGCGCTCCGCATGTTTTGCAGCACGGCGCAGCAACTCCCAGGAACGAAGTGAAGAATTGACGCGATGACCCGCGGCGCGAACACCAGGCCGGTGCCCGTCCCGCAGACAAAATCCACGCCTCATTGTTAGCCTAGAAAGCTATCGGGGAAGTCGGCCTAAGATCAAGTCGTTCGGGCACTTCTGATTGACGGTTGCGAGAACCGCGTGGTACATTCACCAATTGCGCCTCCACGCTGCAGAGGACGATTGCGGTAGTCGCAGCCCGGTCATCCCAACCCAGGTAGTCCCAACCCCCGTTCCCACACTCCTCCCCCCGCACCAGGCCTCCCCCCTCCTCCCCGTCCCTCGTCCCTCCTCGAATGACCCCCGTCCCAAACCGCGTTGACGAGCTGAAGAAGCGCTACGAGGAGAACCCACGACGGTTCTTCGCGCCGCTCGCCAATGAGTACCGCAAGGCGGGAGATCTCGAGGCGGCCATCGACTTGTGCCGCATGCATCTGGAGGAGCAGCCGGGTCACCTGAGCGGGCACATCGTCTACGGGCAGGCGCTCTTCGAGTCGTCGCAGCTCGCCGACTCCAAGCGCGTCTTCGAGGCGGCGCTGACGCTGGATCCAGAAAACCTCATCGCCCTCCGTCACCTCGGCGACATCGCCAAGGCCGACGGCGATGCGACCACCGCCCGGCATTGGTATGGTCGCGTGCTCGAGGCCGATCCGCGCAATGATGAAGTGACGGCGCTCATCGACTCGCTGGGTCAGCTCGCGACCGCGCCCTCGGTGATCGTGGCGGAGCAGCACGCGCCGCCACCGTCCCCCGACTACGCTCTTGAGATCGAGTCCGCCCCTGCGGCGGCGGATGCCGCGTCGCTGACGCCGGTCATTCCGATGTCCACGGTGCCTTCGGTCTCCGCGGCCCCTGCTGCGCCAGCCGCGGCCCCGGTCCCCCCGGTCCCCCCGGCCCCCCCGGCCCCCCCAGCGCCCGCCGCGCCGCGCCTGAGCATCGGCCTGATGGACCTCGATCTCAACCTCGCCGATTCCACCTCGCCAACGATCGACCTGCTCGGCGCCGTGGGCGAGCCGCTCGGCGCCGCGCCGGTTGCGTCGAGCGAAGCGCAGGCACCGCCCGCGCTCGAGATGGTCCCGCCGATCGAACCGGCGCCGCCCACGGTGCTCGAGGCGGCCCCTGCCATCGACGCTGGCTTCACGCTGGCCGACAGCGGCGAGACGGCGCCATCCATCGAAGGCTCGGCCATTCCGGGTGCGGAAGAGCCCGCCCTCAGCGCGACGAGTCCCGCTGGCGGCGAACTGGAAGTGCAGGACACCTCGTTCGACCTTCCGCCCGCCACCGACGCGCCGATGTTCGGCGCCGCGCACGAGCCGGCGTCGTTCGGGGATTCGCTCGACGTGACCGCGACGGGCGATGCAGAAGACGTCACGCCGCCGCGGATCAGCCTGACCGACTCGATTCCGCTTATCGATGCTGGCGACACGGTGCCGATCGGCGAGTCGGTCACCGATCCCAAGCCCATCACGCGCCACGAAGCGGAACCGGCCGCGCCGGCGCCCGCCACGCCGGCGCCCGCCACGCCGGCGGACTTCGACGCGCTCTTCGGCAACGCCCCCATCGCCGACGTCACCATCGGAGGCGAGAGCGGGACGACCGCCGCCGCCGAAACGGGCTTCGTTGCCGATTCGTTCGTCGGTCGCGAACCGAAGGACGAACTGCTCGAGACCGCACCGGACATCGCCACGCCACCGTCGCCTTTCGTCACCGAGACGATGGCCGAGCTGTACCTGCAGCAGGGATTCCGCGACGAGGCGCTCGAGGTCTATCGGCAGCTGCTCGTGCAGAATCCCGACGACAAGGGGCTCGCCGAGCGGGTCAAGCACCTCGAGCACGGCACGCGCTCCAGTCTCGCCATCGACTCGGTGAGCGAGGAGATCGAGGCCCACGTCAAGGAAGAGGAGATCCGCCGGTCGGGGAGCATTCCCACCGTGCCGGCCGCGCCGGTCGAGAGCTCGAAGGATCGCGAACCCATCATCGAGGCGCCGACAGGTCCGACGCCGATCATCGAGATGATCCCGGAGCCCGCGGCGGCGGTCCCGGCGGTTTCGCGTGCGATGTCGCCGACGCCGGTGGTGCCCATCACACCCGTGGTCGTCGAGTCCGAGCCGGAGATGGAAATGGTCGGCGAGGAGCCGCCGGCGCCGGAAGCACCGATCGTTGCTGTCGTCGGTGCAACTGCCCGCGAGCTTTTCGCGCGGATCGCGCAGCGTCGCGCGGTGCCAGGCGGCGGTGCTGCGGCGCAAGCCGTCGCGTCCGCGCCGATCACGTCGTCCGCGCCCGACACGATGCCGGCAGGCGCGGCGCCGGTCGCGCCCGCTGCTGAACCGGCTTTTGCGCCGGTCATGGCCGTGGCGACCCCGGCGCCGGAAGTCCCCGTCGCCCCCGGCGGATCGCTCGACCGACTCTTCGGCATGTCGGGCATCAGCGCGGTGGACGAAGGCGCCGCTCTCGCGATGGCGGCCGCGTACGGCGGGGTGCCGGCGGCGCCCATCAAGGGTGAACCGGCCCGCCGCGTGACCGACGAACTGTCACTCGACTCCGTCTTCAAGGGCGAGGACGGCAGCGGCAACCCCCTGGGTGTGCAGCGGCAATCCACACGCCTGCGCTTCGACCAGTTCTTTGCGGGCAATGAAGGCGGCGAGCCGGCACCGCCGCCTCCTTCCGCCGCGGCGCCGGTCGACGACATCGCGCAATTCACCGATTGGCTGAAGGGGCTCAAGGGCACGTGAAGATCCTCGTCCTCAACGGGCCCAGCCTGAACCTCCTCGGCACGCGCGAGCCGCACATCTACGGCACGACGACGCTCGCCGACATCGAGCGTGACCTCGTGGCCGTGGGCGCGGAACTCGGCGTGACCGTCGAGTGCCGCCAGTCCAATCACGAGGGCGTCCTCATCGACGTCATTCACGCGGCGAAGGGCAGCGTCGACGGCATCGTCATCAACGCCGGCGCCTACTCGCACACCAGCCTGGCGCTGCGCGACGCGCTGGCCTCGGTGGCGATTCCGTACGCCGAGGTGCACCTCTCCAACATCTTCGCGCGTGAACCGGAGCGCCGGCACAGCACGCTGGCGGCCGGCGCGCGCGCCCTCCTGTGCGGCTTCGGCGCGCCGGGATACGCGATGGCCCTCCGCGGGCTGGTCGCGGCGCTGCGCGCGTAAGCGCGCCCAACCTTGCCTGCCATGGAAGACCGTCGTCCGCACCGCCTCGCGGCCCTGCGCGCCTCGCTGCGCGAGAGTGACTTCGAAGCGATGCTCGTCACCTCGCTCCCGAATGTCCGCTACCTCACCGGGTTCTCCGGATCCGCCGCGCAGCTCGTGGTCTTCGCCGGCGCGCCGTCGGTCCTGATCACCGACTCCCGCTATGCGGTGCAGGTGGTGGATGAAGTCGGCAACCAGGCGGTAGTGCGCATCGAGCTGTCGTCGCTCTGGGCCGGACTGCGCGAGGTGCTCGCCACGGCGGGGGAGGGGAGCCGCCTCGCCTTCGAATCGGCGCACCTGCTCGTCGCCGACCACGAGCGACTCGTCGAGCTGGCCGGGCGCTGGCAGTGCCGCGGGAGCCTCGGCCTGGTCGAGGCGCTGCGCGAGCGGAAGGATGCGGGCGAACTGGCGCTCATTCGCGAGGCCGTGCGCATCGCCGAGGCCGCGCTCGAGCGCACCATCGCGGAAGTGCGCGTTGGCCTGACCGAACGGCAGGTGGCCGGAATTCTCGAGCATCACCTGCGCGACCTGGGCAGCGACGCCCCGCCGTTCGAGACCATCGTGGCGTCCGGGGAGCGGGCCGCGCTGCCGCACGCGCGGGCCTCCACGCGCCAACTGCGCGGCGGCGAATTCCTGCTCATCGACTTCGGCGCCTCGCACGGCGGGTACTGCAGCGACATCACCCGCACCTTTGCGCTGAAAAGCGTGAACCCGGAGATGCAGCACGTTCACGACGTCGTGCGGGAGGCAACCCTGAGCGCTTCGGCGGTTGTTCGGGCCGGAATGCGGGGGAGGGATGCCGATGCCATCGCGAGGGACTACATTGAGTCCCGCGGTTACGGGGAACTGTTTGGGCACTCGCTCGGGCACGGGATCGGGCTCGAGGTGCACGAGGGCCCACGGCTCGCCCGGACCGCGGAGGCACCGCTGCCCCCCAAGTCGGTCGTGACCATTGAGCCAGGGATCTACAAGCCCGGGTGGGGCGGGGTGCGCATCGAGGACGATGTCTATCTCGCCGACGATGGACCCGAGGTGCTGACGAGTTTCCCGCGGGAGTTGATCGTAATCGGCTGACGCCTGCTGTTCGCCCGTGTCCAGGACTGCCGTACTCTGTCGTATTCCGTCTGACTCTGTCGTACTCTGTCGAGAGACCCCAGATGATAGATCTGCGCTACGTAAAGAAACTGGTTGATATGCTCGACGAATCGAGCGTGGACTCGATCGAGATCTCGTCCGACAAGGGGATGAAGATCCGGATCAGCAAGTCGCCGGTCGCCCGGGCGGCGATGCACGCGGTGGCGCCGGTGGTGCATGCCACGCATCACGCGCCGGTGGCCGCCGCGCCGGCCCCCGCGCCGGCCCCCGCGCCGGCCCCGACGGCGGCCGCGGCCGCGGCCGCCGCGAAGGCCGAGTCCGCCTCCCGGTTCGTCGAGGTCAAGTCGCCGATGGTGGGCACCTTCTACTCCCGCCCCGAGCCCGGCGCCGAGCCGTATGTCCACGTCGGCTCGCAGGTCACCAAGGGACAGGTGCTCTGCATCATCGAGGCGATGAAGATCATGAACGAGATCGAGTGCGAAGTCTCCGGCACCATCAAGGAGATCTGCGTCACCGACTCGCATCCGGTCGAATTCGGCCAGGCCCTCTTCCGTATTGATCCCAATGGCTGATCCCACCGGTCCGCGCCCATCCGCGGTGCTGTCCGCGGTCGGCGCCCAGCAGGCTGGCGCCCCGCCCGGGCCGCCGTACAACTACAAGATCGTCCTCCAGCAGGCCGTGCAGATGGGGGCGTCCGACCTCCATCTCAAGGTCGGCCGTCCGCCAATGGCCCGCCTCAACGGCGAGCTGTCGCCGCTCGAGCTGCCGCCGATGAAGCCCGAGGATCTCAAGTCCATCGGCGAACAGATCTGCCCGCCCAAGCAGAAGCGCGAGTTCGACGCCGAGAAGGAAGCCGACTTCGCCATTGGCGTCCCCGGCATCGGGCGCTTCCGCGTGAACATGTACCAGCAGCGCGGGACCATCGCGTTCGTCTTCCGCGCCATCGCGTTCCAGGCCACGTCCATCAAGGACCTGAACCTTCCGCCCGTGCTGGAGGAGATCTCGATGAAGCCGCGCGGCCTCGTGCTCGTCACGGGGATCACCGGCTCCGGCAAGTCGACGGCGCTCGCGTCGATGATCCAGTACGTCAACGAGAACCGGCACGCGAACATCATCACCATCGAAGACCCCATCGAGTTCCTGCACCGCGACATCAACTGCAACATCAACCAGCGCGAGGTCGGGCTCGACACCGGTTCCTTCGCCTCGGCGCTGCGCCGCGTGCTGCGCCAGGACCCCGACATCATCCTGATCGGCGAAATCCGCGATCTCGAGACGCTGGAAATCGCGCTCAAGGCGGCCGACACCGGCCACATGGTGTTCAGCACGCTGCACACCACCGACGCCACGCAGACCATCAACCGCGTGCTGTCGTTCTATCCGCCGCACCAGCAGGCCGACGTCCGCTTCTCGCTCTCCACCGCGCTCAACGCCGTCGTCTCGCTGCGCCTCGTGCCGCGCTCCGACCGCCCCGGGCGCGTCCCCGCCTGCGAGGTGCTCATCAACACCGCGGCCGTGAAGGACAACATCCGCGACGTGAGCAAGTCGCTCAACATCCCCGATCTCATCAAGGAAGGGACGGTGCAGTACGGGATGCAGAGCTTCGACCAGTCGCTGATGGCCTGGTACTCCAAGGGCGTCATTTCGTACGAGCACGCGCTGTTCCACTCGACGAATCCCAGTGAGTTCGCGCTCAAGGTTCAGGGCATCGCGGGGACCAGCGACACGAGTTGGGATTCTTTCACTCAGTGAGTGAGCACGTGATGGCAGAGGGCGGATGGCGGAGGGCAGATGCGCGCGCTGCGCGTCGATCCTTGCCGCGGCCCGCCCTATCCGCCATCTGCCATCCGCCTTCCGCCATCACTAGCCTTGTTCAAGAAAGTCCTGATCGCCAATAGAGGCGAAATCGCGCTCCGCGTCATTCGCGCCTGTCGCGAGCTCGGCATACAGACCGTCGCCGTCTACAGCGAGGCCGATCGCGAGTCGCTGCACGTGCGCTTTGCCGATGACGATGTCTGCATCGGTCCGGCGCCCGCGCGCGAGAGCTACCTCAAGATCCCGCGCCTGATCGCCGCCGCCGAGATCACCGGCGCCGACGCCATCCACCCCGGCTACGGCTTCCTCGCCGAGAACGCCGAGTTCGCCGAGACGTGCGCGGCGAGCGGCATCACCTTCATCGGGCCCACGCCGCAGCAGATCCGGATGATGGGCGACAAGGCCGCGGCGCGCGCCAAGATGATCGAGAATGGCGTCCCCGTCGTGCCCGGCACGCCCGGTCCCGTCGAGGATCCCGAGGCCGCGCTCGGTTTCGCGCGGCAGATCGGCTTCCCCGTCATCATCAAGGCCGCCGCCGGCGGGGGCGGCAAGGGGATGCGCGTCGCCAACGACGAGGACGAGTTCCTGCGGTCGTTCCAGATGGCGCGCACCGAGGCGCTCTCCGCCTTCGGCAACGGCGATGTGTACGTCGAGAAGTACCTGCGCCGGCCGCGCCACATCGAGTTCCAGGTGCTCGGCGACACGCACGGCAACGTCATCCACCTCGGCGAGCGCGACTGCTCCGTGCAGCGGCGGCACCAGAAGCTCATCGAGGAGTCGCCCTCGCCCGCGATGACTCCCGCGCTCCGCGAGCGGATGGGCGAGGCGGCGGTGCTCGGCGCCAAGGCCATCGAGTACGTCGGCGCCGGCACCGTGGAGATGCTGCTCGACACCGACGGGTCGTTCTACTTCATGGAGATGAACACCCGCATCCAGGTGGAGCATCCCGTCACCGAGATGATCACGTGCGTGGATCTCGTGAAGGAGCAGATCCGCGTCGCGGCCGGCGAACCGCTCAAGCACAAGGAAACACCGCCGATGCGCGGGCACGTCATCGAGTGCCGCATCAATGCGGAGGATCCGTTCCAGAACTTCCAGCCCTCACCCGGCAAGATCGAGGTCTTCCATCTCCCCGGCGGCAACGGCGTGCGCGTGGACACGCACGCCTACGCCGGCTACACCGTCCCGCCGTTCTATGACTCGATGATCGCCAAGCTCATCGTCCACGGCGAAGACCGCCCCGAAGCGCTGGCCAAGATGCGGCTGGCCCTCGACACGTTCATCGTGCAGGGCGTGACGACCACCATTCCGTTCCTGAGCAAGGTGATGAGCCATCCGGAGTTCGTGCGGGGGGATGTGCATACGAAATTCCTTGAGGTGGAAGGGAAGGATCTCTTCGAGGGGTGAGGGGGGACGGAACGGGGAGGAGGTAGAGGCTTAAGGAACGAGGGAGGGGATGTGGAACGAGGAGGGAGGCCGCTGGCGCGCCAGCGATCCCCCTCCTCGTTCCGCATCCCGTCCCCCCTCGCCTGGCCTCTACCCCCTCCTCGTTCCGAAAGCGGTTAGCCTCTACCCCCTCCTCGTTCCGATCGCAGTCCCCTTCGTCGTCCATCCTCCCGTCCTGCTGACATTCGCGTGCATTCCCAGCACCAGCCGGCGCAGCTGCGCGATGAGATCCACGCGTCGTTCCAGCCGGTCCGCATGCAGGTGGGCGCGCAGGCTCATGTA
Source organism: Gemmatimonadaceae bacterium (assembly GCA_036504815.1). Classification (NCBI taxonomy): domain Bacteria; kingdom Pseudomonadati; phylum Gemmatimonadota; class Gemmatimonadia; order Gemmatimonadales; family Gemmatimonadaceae; species Gemmatimonadaceae bacterium. Next base: position 14,013 of record DASXUN010000013.1, read on the forward strand.
CCACACGGTTGCTTCGCGCACAGAACCGAGTGCGTACGCATAGAAGCGCACCCGGTCGTTCGGAGTGCGCCGCGAGTATCCCTCGCTCAGGTTTGCGCTGATCGACGCGACCGCGCGACGAAGCTGGTCCGCGCTCTGCGCATGCAGCGGCGGATGCGCGTCGGCAATATCAGCGAGACAGCAATCGAGCAGGTACCGGGAAACTCGATAAGCGTGCAGTTTCCAGATCGGGTCTCCCGTCTCCGCGGGCGAAACGCTTGCCTCCCACCGGCCGAGCTCCTCGAGTAGAGCGATGTCCATGCGGGAAGGGTAGGGCAGTCGAGAACTCGAATCGTCACCGGAAGTCCGCAGAAGGGATCATTCGAACGCACCATCTCATCCCCCGTCCCCCCGCTCGTCCCCCGTCCCTTAGCCTCTCCCCCCGCCTCGTTCCGTTGCAGTAGCCTCTACCCCCTCCCCGTTCCGTTGAACCCGTCTCTCGCCGTTCGTCTGACTCCCGCCGCAGTCACTGCCGACTGCGCTGTGATTGTCGATGTCCTTCGATTCACCACCAGCGCGGCGTACGCGCTGGCGAATGGCGCGCGCTCCATCATTCCGTGCGCGTCAATCGAGGACGCTCGCCTTCTGGCGCACCGCACGCGCGATGACGCCGCCCAGCCGCTCGCCGAGGGCGCGTGCCTTCTCGCCGGTGAGCGCCACGCCGTGAAACCGGACGGCTTCGACCTCGGAAACTCCCCCTTCGAGTTCACGCGCGAGGCGGTGCAGGACAGGGACATCGCCTGGACGACTACCAATGGCACCCGTGCCATCGCCATCGCGACCGGTCTCTCGCCTATCGGCGCCGGCAACGGAGAAGGAGCTAGCGGAATCCTGCCCCTCGTCCCCCAACCCGTCCCCCGTTCCCGAGCCTCCATCCCCTCCCCGTTCCGTGACCTCGTTCTCCTCTCATACGTCAATCTCTCGGCGGTTGTAGCGTGCCTCGCGCCACGGCTCGAGGCGCGTTCGGCCGTCGCCATCGCCTGCTCCGGCCGCGATGGGGGCTTCGCGCTCGAGGATGCCGCCTGTGCCGGCGCCCTCGTCCGCCGCCTCCAGGCCGCCGTCGGCGACCGGCTCACGATGGATGACGGCGCACGCGCCTGCGCGTGCCTTGACGAGGCCTATGGCGAAGACTTCGCGCGGCTCTTCCGCGACGCTCAGCACGGACGATTCCTCGGAAACCATGGATTCGGAGCCGACCTCCGCGCCTGCGCCGCGCTCGACGCGGTCCCGGTCGTCCCGTGCTGGCGCGACGGACGCTTCGTCGCTGGATGACCTCGACGTCGCCCCCAACCCGCGCCGCCGCCGCGCGGCCACGCCCGACGACGAGGTCTACACGCCGCCGCGCGTCCGCCGCACCGCCCCCGTGACCGAAGCTGATATCGGCGAACCCGTGCAGAACATGCCGCGCCGCCGTCGCCCCCGGAACGACAACCTCGAGCCCACCCCCGACGAGTTGGCCAGGGCCGTCCGTCGCGCGCACCTCAAGCGCGAGATCGGCGGCATCGCGCTCATTCTCGGCGCCGTCTTCGTCGCGGGCGCGCTGATCGCGCAGCCCGCGTACACCAGCGGCTCGTGCATTGATGCCGGCTCCATCTTCGGCCCCGTCGGCGCCTGCCTCCGCTGGTCGGTGCTCACCCTCGTGGGCGCGCTCTCGGCCGCCATCGTCCCGCTCATTCCCGCCGTGCTGGCCCTGCGCCTCCTCGGGCGCATCAACGAGACCGATGACCGCCGCTGGATGACGTTCACCATCGGGCTGGCCGTCCTCGTCCCCGTCATCGCGTCGCTGGCGCGCGGACAGTTCGCTTCGTCCAACCTCGATCCCCTCGCCGGCATCTGGGGCGCGTTCGCCGCGTTCTATCTGGTGAAGGCCATCGGCTACGGCGGCGCCTGGGTCGTGGTCGCCATCGCCCTCAGCATCCTCTCCGCCGTCGCCCTCAACTGGAACCCGATCCGCGCCATACTCGGCTCGGCTTCGAGCCCGAAGACGGCCGACAAGGGGCTGACCAAGGCCGAGCAGATGGAGCCGCCCGCCAGCGAGATGCCGGCGCTCGACCTGAGCCTGATGGATGGCCTCGCCGCCGCCATCGGCAAGCCCGCGGACGCCGCGGCCGCGCCCGCCGATCCGGCCTTCGAGCTGATCGACCCCGCCACCGCCAAGGGCGACAAGAAAAAGAAGAAGTCGCGCGATGAATCCGTCGCCGACCTCATCGACGCCACCGAACTCGTCGATCCGCTCGCCGAGGAACTGCCGTCGCCTGAGTTGCTCTCGCTGCCGCCGGTGCGCAACGCCGACGCCGGCCGCGCGCAGCTCGACGCCGCCGGCCAGAAGCTGATGGATGCGCTGCGCACCTTCCGCGTGGACGGGGAACTCGTCGGCCGCACCACCGGCCCGACCGTGACGCAGTTCGAGATCGAGCCCGCGCCCGGCGTGAAGGTGCGCCAGTTCGCCAACCTCGCCAACGACCTCGCGCTCGCCATGCGCGCGCCGTCGATTCGCGTCGTCGCTCCCATCCCGGGCAAGGGCGCCGTGGGCATCGAAGTGCCCAATCCCACGGCCGAGATGGTGATCTTCCGCGAACTGCTCGAGAGCCGCGATTACACCACCAAGCCGTACGCCCTGCCGATGGCCATCGGCAAGGACCTCGAGGGGCGCGCCGTGGTGGCCGACCTCGCCAAGATGCCGCACCTGCTCATTGCCGGCGCCACCGGCAGCGGCAAGTCGGTCTGCGTGAACACCATCATCACGAGCCTCATCTACCGACACACGCCCAAGACGCTGCGCTTCCTGATGGTCGACCCCAAGATGGTCGAACTCAGCGTCTACAACGTGCTGCCGCACCTGCGCCACAAGGTCGTCACCGACAACCGCGACGCGGCGTCGATGCTCAAGTGGGCCGTGATGGAGATGCAGGAGCGCTATCAGCTGCTCGCCGCCAACGGCGCGCGCAACATCCAGGACTTCAACCAGAAGGTGCGCGACGGGCACCGGATGCTGAAGCCCAAGGATCCCGGCGTCGCGTTCGAGGACCGCGAGTACAAGGGGAATGTCCTCCCCTACATCATCGTCGTCATCGACGAGCTCGCCGACCTGATGATGACCTGCGCGGCCGAAGTGGAAACGCCGCTGGCGATGCTCGCGCAGAAGGCGCGCGCCATCGGCATCCATCTCATCCTCGCGACCCAGCGTCCGAGCGTGAACGTCATCACCGGCCTCATCAAGGCCAACTTCCCCAGCCGCATTGCCTTCCGCGTGGCGAGCCAGGTGGACAGCCGCACGATCATCGACGGGATGGGAGCGGAGTCGCTGCTGGGCAATGGCGACATGCTCTTCATTCCGCCCGGCAAGAGCGAGCCGGCGCGCCTGCAGGGGGCGTTCCTCAGCAATGAGGACACCGAGCGCCTGATGCACTGGTACGCCGACCGCCGCGAGGCCCGCAAGGCCGCCCTCGAGGCCCAGGGCTTCATGCACGAGCCCACCGAGGAGGAGATGGATATCCTCGAGCGCGTGCGCCAGCAGGAGGCGCTGGAGGCCGGGGCGGGGCAGGAGGGCGACGGCGACGACAGCGATCGCGACAAGCTGTTCCGCGAGGCGGCCGAGGTCTGCATCCAGAACCAGGGCGGCTCCACGAGCCTCCTCCAGCGGCGCCTCAAGATCGGCTACGGCCGCGCCGCGCGGATCATCGACCAGCTCCACCTCGCCGGCGTGCTCGGCCCGCCAGACGGCTCCAAGCCGCGCGATGTGCTCGTGGGGCTCGACGACATCGACCGGATCTGCGGAAATAGAGAAGATTGAGGATTCGCGGAACGGGGAGGGGGTAGAGGCTCAGGGACGAGGCGAGAGAGTCGGAACGAGGAGGGAGATCGCTGGCGCGCCCAGGATCCCCCTCCTCGTTCCGCATCTCTTCTCT
>DASXUN010000014.1 GCA_036504815.1 Gemmatimonadaceae bacterium
CGGGGAATGGGGGTGGGAACGAGGAGGGAGATCGCAGGCGCGCACCTGATCTCCCTCCTCGTTCCACGTCTCCCTCCCCGTCCCTTGGCCTCTACCCCCTCCCCGTTCCGATTAAGTTCAACTCATGTCCGCTCCCGTTCCCTTGGTCCAATCCCGCCGCATCGGCCGCTTTGCCGTGCATGCGCTGCAGGCCGGCGGGCAGATGCTCGATGGCGGCGCGATGTTCGGCGTGGTGCCGAAGCCGCTCTGGGAAAAGAAGATTCCCGCCGACGCCCGGAATCGTATTCCGATGGGCATGCGCTGCCTGCTCATCGAGCACGACATCGGGCTGGTGCTCATCGACACCGGGGCGGGGCACAAGGAGACCCCGAAGTTCCTCGACATCTACGGCATCGAGAATGACGGCCACGGCCAGCGCACGATGCTCGAGGCGGCGATCGTCGCGGCGGGGTTCCGGCCGGACGACATCGCGCTGGTGATCAACACGCACCTGCACTTCGACCACGCCGGTGGCAACACGGCCATTGAGAGCGACGGACGGGTGGTGAGCGCCTTCCCGAATGCGCGGTTCGTGGTGCAGGCGGGCGAGCGGGACTATGCGATGAACACCAATGAACGGACGGCGGCGTCGTACTTTCCGCGCAACTGGGAACCGATCCGCGAGGCGGGCCGGCTCGAGCTGATCGACGGATCCAAGGCGATCATTCCGGGCATCAGCGCGCTGGTCACGCCGGGACACGTGCCGTTTCACCAGAGCCTGCTCATCGACGGGGGGAGCGAGATGGCGTGCTTCCTGGGCGACGTGATCCCCACGCACATCCATATGCCGCTCCCGTGGATCATGGGCTACGACGTGGAGCCGCTCCGCACGCTCGAATCGAAGCGCGCCCTGCTCTCAACTGCGCTGGCGGAGAAGTGGCTGCTGATCTTCGAGCATGATGCCTCGGTGGCGTGGGGGTACGCGAGGCATGATGGGAAGCAGTACTACTGCGCGCGGAACGAGGAGGGGATGGAGGCCCGGCGAGGAGGTTAGGGAGTCGGAACGGGGAGGGGATGGAGGTTCGGCGAGGAGGTTGGGGAGTCGGAACGGGGAGGGAGATCGCTGGCGAGCAAGGGATCTCCCTCCTCGTTCCACGTCTCCGACCGCCTCGCTGGGCCTCTACCTCCTCCCCGTTCCGCCATCAAGTCAAGATTCCACACCAAGTTACCCCCGTTGACTTCCCCCTCCTTTGTAACTAGCTTCATTGGACAATCAGCCAAGTGGGCAAGCGGTCGCTTGCCCCACCCGTCGGCCACCGGCAGTTGCGGTGTGCTTCCGGAGTCCCGAGAGCGGCGGCGAGCACCCATGGTGCGCGTCCGTTGTCTATACGCGGATCCGGTTTCGGGTCCGCGTTTCTGTTTTCTCCATCTCGAGGTACCGAGTCATTCAGGATACCACCAAGCGGCCGCCGCGCGTCAACCGGCAGATTCGCATCAGCCCAGTGCGCGTGATCGGGGCCGATGGCTCACAGCTTGGCATCATGGAAGTGGACGTGGCCCTCGCGTCCGCGGTGGAGCAGGGGTTCGACCTGGTTGAAGTCGCCCCACTCGCCCGTCCGCCGGTGGTCCGCATCATGGACTACGGCAAGTACAAGTTCGAGATGGCCAAGCAGGCGCGTCAGGCCAAGAAGAAGCAGCACGTGATCCTCCTCAAGGAAGTGAAGTACCGTCCGGGAATCGAGGACCACGATTTCGACACCAAGACGCGCCATGCCCGGCGCTTCCTCGGTGAAGGCAACAAGGTGAAGGTGACGTTGATGTTCCGCGGCCGGCAGATCGCCCACCCCGAGTTGGGAAGGGCGGTGGTTGACCGAGTGGCCGCGGAACTTGCCGACGTGGCGAAGGTGGAAGTGGACGCCCGTCTCGAAGGCAAGTCGATGACGATGATTCTCACGCCCAAGTAAGCGAGGCTGTTACATGCCGAAGATGAAGCGACATGCTGGCGCCAAGAAGCGCTTCTCCGTGACGGGGAAGGGCAAGGTGCGCCGCCTGAAGGCCTACAAGAGCCACATCCTGACCAAGAAGACCGCCAAGCGGAAGCGCAACTTGCGGCGCGCCGCGATCGTCGCCACGAACGGCGAGGCGAAGAACATCAAGCGCCTCTTGTCGGCGTAAGGAGAGACCATGCCCCGCGTAAAGAGCAATCCGGTTCGCCTGCGCCGCAAAAAGCAGGTGATGAAGGCCGCCAAGGGCTACTTTGGCGCGCGCAGCAAGCTGTGGGGACCGGCCAAGGAGTCGGTCGAGCGCGCCTGGCGCTATGCCTATCGCGACCGCAAGAACAAGAAGCGCGAGTTCCGTAAGCTGTGGATCATCCGCATCAATGCGGGCGCCCACCTGAACGGGCTGAACTACTCGAACTTCATGAACGGCCTGGCGAAGGCCGGCATCGAGATCGATCGCAAGGTGCTTTCCGACATCGCCGTGATGGATCCGGTGGCGTTCACGGCGCTCGCTGAGAAGGCGCGCGCGGCGTTGAACGGCTAGGCGCTGAGCGGGTGACGGGAAACCGGCGGGAGGCTGATGCCTCCCGCCGGTTTCTGTTTGCGGGCGAGTGATGGCGGATGGCGGACGGCCGATGGCGGACGGCCGATGGCGGACGGGCCTACGGCTTCTCGGCCACCTCTTCGCTGGGTTTGGCGGTGAGGTCCGCCACCTGCTTCTCGAGTTCGCGCACGCGGCAGAGCAGATCGGGCAACTTTTGCAGGGCGATCCACTGACGCTTGGCCTGCTTGTCGGGCACGGCGGGGTAGCCGAGCACGGTCTGGCCGTCCTCGAGATCACGCGTGACGCCGGATTTCCCGCCGACGGTCACCTGGTTGCCGATCGTCAGATGCCCCGTGACTCCCGTCTGCGACGCGATCACGCAGTAGTTGCCAAAGGTGGTGCTCCCGGCAAAGCCGCACTGTCCCATGATGAGGCAGTGCTGGCCGAAGGTGACGTTGTGCGCCACGTGGACGAGATTGTCGATCTTGGTGCCGGCGCCGATCCGCGTGGCGCCAAGCGCCGCACGATCGATGGCGCAGTTGGCCCCGATCTCCACATCGTCCCCGATGATCACGTTGCCGATCTGGAGCATCTTCCGGTGCCGCCCCTGATCGAAGACGTAGCCGTAGCCGTCCGACCCGATCACCGTGCCGGCGTGAATCGCCACGCGATGCCCGATCTGCGTGCGTTCATACACGACGACATTCGGAAAGAGTCGCACGTCGTCCCCGATCTGGCAGTCGCGGCCCACATGATTGCCGCCGAGCAGGGCGGTGCGCGCGCCGATGGTGACGCCGGGGCCGACGATGCAGTACGCGCCGATGTGCGCCGTCGCATCGATCCGGGCGGTCGGCGCGACGATCGCCGTCGGATGGATACCCGGCTCCACCGCGTCCGGCGGATAGAAGAGCGGGAGCACCTTGGCGGCGGCCACCCGCGCATTGGCGACGCGAATGATCGTCTTGCCCGCCGAGGCATAACTGCCCGCGACGAGCACGGCGGACGCGGCGCTCGCGTCGGCAGCCGCAAAGTGATTGTCCTTCTCCGCGAAGGTCAGGTCTCCCGGGCGCGCCTGGTCCGCGGCGCTGAAGCCGCGGAGGGAAACGGTGCCGTCACCGATGACCTCGCCGTCGAGGTGCGCTGCGATCTGGGCCGCTGTGTACGTCATGGGGGTGCCCTGTGAGGACGGTTCGCCGATCAAGGAGCATACCATGGCGCACCGCCGCGAATCCCGCAACGCGGGCGGTCTGTCCTCGTCGGGGCGACTTTTCGCTAGATTTCTCCACCGGCTTGCGCTGCCTGCCATCCGCCTTCCGCCATCTGCCATCCGTCCCACATGACCCTCGACGAGTTCAAGTCCGCCGCTGAAGCGCTGCGCGCCGACGGCCCCGCCCAGGTGGCGGCCGCCGCGACACTCGACGCCTGGACCGACGCGCGCAACCATCTGGTGGGGCGCACGAGCGGCCGGCTGTCCGAGCTGATGACCGCACTGGGCACGCTCCCCAAGGAGGACCGCCGCGAGGCGGGCCAGCTGGCGAACTCGGTGAAGCAGGAGCTCGAGGCGCTGCTCGACGCGCGCCACGCCGAACTCGTGGCGGCGCAGCAGCAGGGACCGGCCATCGACCGCACGATGCCGGGCCGCGCCACGTGGCAGGGGACGGTGCACCCGGTCTCGCTCGTCATCGACGAAGTCGTCGAGATCTTCCGTGAGCTGGGGTTCACGATCGCCCTCGGCCCCGAGGCCGAGCATCCGTGGTACAACTTCGGCGCGCTCAACTTCCCGGCCGACCATCCGGCCATGGACCTGCACGACACGCTCTACCTCGACGACCTGGTGCTGCGCACGCACACCTCGCCGGTGCAGGTGCGCACGCTGCAGCAGTATCCGCCGCCGATCCGCATCCTCGCGCCGGGCAACGTGTATCGCGCCGATCCGTTCGACGCGTCGCACGCGCCGATGTTCGCGCAGGTGGAAGGGCTGGTGGTGGACGAGGGGATCACCTTCGCCGACCTGAAGGCGACGCTGACGCGCTTCGCCAACCGCTTCTTCGGCGAGACGAAGACGCGGTTCCGCCCGTCGTTCTTCCCGTTCACCGAGCCCTCGGCCGAGATGGACGTGCGTTGTGGGGTGTGCAAGGGGGCAGGGTGCGCAGTCTGCAAGGGAAGCGGCTGGGTGGAGATCCTCGGCTCGGGGATGGTGCATCCGGCCGTGCTCGAAAACGCCGGCATCGATAGCGAGCGGTACACGGGGTGGGCGTTCGGCATGGGGCCGGCGCGCACCGCGCTGGCCCGTCACGGCATTCCCGACATTCGCATTCTCTACGATTCGGATGTCCGCTTCCTGGAGCAGTTCGCCCGATGAACCTTTCGCATGAGTGGCTGAAGGCCTTCGTCCCGCACGCGCTCACCGCGGAGCAGGTGCGCGACCTGCTGACTGCGCACGCCGCGACCGTCGAGGGGTTCGAGCGCCTGCGCGCCGATCTTGCGCCGTTCGTCGTGGCGCGCGTCGTCGAGACGGAGAAGGTGCCCGACACCAAGCTGTCGTTCAACAAGGTGGACGACGGATCGGGGACGCTGCTCGAGGTCGTGTGCGGCGCGCCCAACGTGACGGCGGGCGCCGTCTATCCGTTTGCCCGCAGCGGTACGCTGATGCCGGCGGGATTCAAGATCGAGAAGAAGAAGATCCGCGGCTTCACCAGCAACGGCATGCTCTGCTCGGCCGCCGAACTGGGGCTGGGCGAAGACCACGCCGGGATCCTCGAACTGACCACCGATGCCGCGCCGGGCACGCCACTGCTCGACGTGCTGCCGCTGGGCGATGTGCGCCTGGTGCTCGATGTGCTGCCGAACCGGCCCGACCTGCTGTCGCACGTGGGTGCGGCGCGTGAGCTGAGCGCGCTCACCGGCGTCCCAATGCACACGCCGCACGCGGCCATGCTGCCGCCCGACGAGGCGTCGGCGCATCCGGCGATGGCCGGTGAGTTGGCGCGCGATCCGCGCGAGGCGAAGAGCGGCGGCGCTACTGTGCGTCTTGAAGACCCGGAGGGGTGCCCGCAATACCTGGGCGCGGTCATCCGCGGCATCACGGTGGGTCCGAGCCCGGCCTGGCTGCGTGAGCGCGTGGAGGCGGCCGGCGTGCGCTCCATCAACAACGTGGTGGACGTGACCAACGCGATCCTCCACGGCCTCGGCCAGCCGATGCATGCCTTCGACCTCGGCCGGCTCGCCGAACAGACGGTGGTGATCCGGCGGGCGCGCGCCGGCGAGAAGATGAAGACGCTCGACGGCGTGGAGCGCGCGCTCACCCCCGAGATGACGATGATCGCCGACGCGAAGCAGAGCATCGCGGTTGCCGGCGTGATGGGCGGGCAGGACTCCGAGGTGACGGCGCAGACGACCGATGTCTTCCTCGAGGTGGCGTACTTCGATCCCAGGCGCACACGCCTGACGCGGCGCGCGCTGGGGCTCTCCACCGACGCGAGCTATCGGTTCGAGCGCGGCATCGATCCCGCGGGCTTGCCCGATGCGATGCGCACGGCCATCGCAATGATTCTTGCGGTGGCCGGCGGCAAGGTGGACGGCGGCATCATGGCCGTCGGTGCGGCGCCGGCGGTGCGTGCGGCGGTGGGCCTGCGGCCGGCGCGCGTGCAGGCGGTGCTGGGGGCGTCGCTCAGCGAGGAGCAGATCACGCGGTACCTGACGAGCGTGGGCTTCCGCGTGCTGCGGCTTGGTGAGGGAGAAGGCGTCGAGAAGGGATGGCGGGGCGAGGACGTGGTTTTTTCCGCCACCCCCCCGTCGTGGCGGCACGATGTGACGCGCGAGGTGGACCTCATCGAGGAAGTCGCGCGGCTGCACGGCTACGACAAGCTCCCCGACACCATCGAGGCGTACCGCCCGACGACGGTTCCGGACCATCCACTGTTCATCACGAGCCGGCGCGTGCGCGATGCGCTGGTGGGGGCGGGGCTGGCCGAAGTGCGCCCGATGCCGTTCGTGAAGGGCGACGACGCGACGCACTGGCGCGTGACGAACCCGCTTGCGGAGGACGAGCCGCATCTGCGCGTGTCGCTGCTGGAGTCGCTGGCGCGGCGCGCGGAGTACAACCTGACGCGGATGCACGGGGACATTCGGTTGTTTGAAGTGGGGTCGGTCTTTCTGGGGAAGGGGCACGGGCACGGTGTGGTGCACGGGGCGGAGGGGCTGACGGAAGAAGTGCGCGTGGGGATCCTCATCATGGGGGCTCGCTATCCGGGGCATTTCGCGGACGGCGCGACGCCCGTGATCGACGCGTGGGACGCGAAGGGGATTGCCGAACGCGCGGCGCACGCGGCGTTCCCAGGGGCGCGCATTGGCGTCGAGCCCGGCGACGATGCCGCGCTCTGGACCATCACGTCCGACGGACGGCACGTGGGCGCGGTGACGCGTGTGGCGCTCGACGCGCCGGTGTGGGCGTCGGCGGCGTTCGGCGTGGAGATCACGCTGGGTGACATGCCGCTCGCGTATGTGGCAAAGCCGGGGACGTCGGCGCACGGCGGGACGCGACCCGCAATGCCGGCGCCGGCGCGCGCCGTGCGCTACACGCCGCTGCCGACGACGCCGGCGGCCATCTTCGACCTCGCCCTGCTGGTGCCGGATGCGATGCACGCCGCCGAGGTGGAGCGCGTGCTCCGCACGAGCGGCGGCGACATGCTCGAGTCGCTGGAACTGTTCGACGAGTTCCGCGGGGCCGGCATTCCCGAGGGGATGCGGTCGATCGCGTGGCGATTGACCTTCCGGCATCCGGAACGCACTCTACGCGACAAGGAGATCGACGGACGCCGGTCGCAACTGCTCAAGTCCCTGGAGAACCAGCTCGGTGTCAAACCCCGAACGGCCTGATATCGCCGCGTTTCAGGAGCTGCAGTTCCTCATCTATCAGGTGGGTGAGGAACTGAGCGGCTTCCGGAAACGCGCCCTCACCTCGGAACAGCGCCTGAAGGCGATTGCCACGGGCGCGCCCACCGGCGACCCGCTGGCGGCGGAGGAGCGAGTGGCGCAGCTCGAGGCGGAGAACGCGCGCTTGCGGGAGCGGTTGGCGACCGCCGAGGCGCACGTCGCCAAGATGCTGGACCAGGTGCGCTTCCTGCGGCAACAGCACGTGCTGGAGGGCGAACCGTGAGCATCAAGCACAGCACGCGGGTGACGATCTGCGGCGAGGATTACACCATCCGGTCCGATTCGCCTCCCGAGCACACGCGGGCGGTCGCGGCCTATGTGGACGCGAAGATCCGCGAGGTGCTGGAGAACGCGTCGGTCGTGGAATCGCACAAGGCCGCCATCCTGGCCGCGCTGCAGATCACCGATGAACTGTTCGAGGCGAAGAAGGGGCAGGAGGAGGTGGCGGAGTCGCTGCAGACGCTGTCGGGGGAGCTGAGGAGATGGCTTCCGCCAGCGAAGCGGCAGGCGAAGTAGAGGAAGGAGGGACGGGGGGCGGAACGAGGAGGGGGTAGGGGCCTCGGAACGGGAGAGGAGGGGCGGAACGAGGAGGGAGGTCTCCGGTGCGCGCGGGGGACCTCCCTCCTCGTTCCACATCTCGTCGCCCGTCCCTTCGCCTCGACCTCCTCCCCGTTCCGCCGCTCGTTGCTGACGTTGCGGCCTTCGGGCCGCAACGATAGCTTGCTAATGCGTCTCGGAGTCCGAGCGCGTAGGTACAAGCGGCCTCGGCAGTTAGCCCGCCCCGCTGCGCCCCTTTCGTCGGGGCCCGGTCGGTCGGGTGATTTGCCCATGCCCCTGTATTTCTCGCGCGGGAGGCTCCGCTACGTTCACATATAGCGGCGCTCGGTCGCGCCGCCCCTGGAGCATAACAAATGTCATTGACGATCATCGCCCTGATTGCGGGCGGCCTGGTGGCCAGCGCGATCACGTGGGTTGTTGGACGGAAGCTGGGTGCAGCGGCGGAGCGGGATGCGCGAAATGCGGCGCGCGAGACGGCCGAACAGATGGCCAAGCGGATCGTCACCGAGGCGGAACGCGACGCCGATGCGCTGAAGAAGCAGGCGGTCCTGGCGGGCAAGGAAGATGTGATGAAGGCCCGCGAGGAGTGGGAGGCGGAGGCGCGCCACCGCCGCGGGGAAATCGAGCTGGAGGAGAAGCGCCTGCTCGACCGCGAGGTGCAGCTCGACAAGAAGGTCGAGCTCCTCGAAGGCCGCGACCGTGACCTCGGACGACGGGCCAGCGACCTGGGGCGCAAGGAAAAGGGCGTCGAGGAGAAGCAGGCCGAGCTCGACAAGATGGTGGTCGACGAGCGCCGCCGTCTGGAGCAGGTGGCCGGCCTGTCGGCGCAGGAAGCCAAGGCCGAGCTGATTCGCCGGATGGAAGAAGAGGCGCTGGCCGACGCCGCCAACAAGATCCGCGAGATCCGCGAGACGGCCAAGCGCAACGCCGACCGTGAGGCCAAGAAGATCGTGGCGCTCGCCGTGCAGCGTATCGCCGCCGAGCATACGAGCGAGATCACGCAGACGGCGGTGCCGCTGCCGAAGGACGAGATCAAGGGGCGCATCATCGGGCGTGAAGGGCGCAACATCCGCGCCTTCGAGCTCGCGACGGGCGTGGACGTGATCATCGACGACACCCCCGACACGGTGGTGATCTCCTGCTTCGATCCGGTGCGCCGCGAGACGGCGCGCCTGGCGCTGTCGCGCCTCATCGAGGACGGGCGCATCCACCCGGGGCGCATCGAGGAAGTGGTGGAGAAGGCGCGCAAGGAGATCGACGCGGGCATCATCGAGACGGGCGAGCGCGCCGCGTACGACGTCGGCATCCACGGGCTGCACCCCGAGCTGATCAAGCTCGTGGGGCGCATGAAGTGGCGCACGTCGTACGGACAGAACATCCTCGACCACTCCAAGGAAGTGGCGCACCTGGCCGGCATCATGGCGGCCGAGCTGGGGCTCGACGTGGCGCTCGCCAAGCGCGGCGCGCTGCTGCACGACGTGGGCAAGGTGATGACGCACGAGCACGAAGGGACGCACGTGCAGCTGGGCGTCGAAGTGTGCACCAAGTACGGCGAGAGCCCGTTCGTGGTGAACTGCATCGCCGCGCACCACGACGACGTGCCGCACGAGAGCGAGGAGTCGGTGCTGGTGCAGGCCGCGGATGCCATCAGCGGATCGCGCCCGGGGGCGCGGCGCGAGGCGTTCGAGACCTATGTGAAGCGGCTCGAGGGGCTGGAGAAGATCGCCTCGAGTTACCGCGGCGTGGACCGCGTCTTCGCCATCCAGGCGGGACGTGAGGTGCGCGTGATCGTGAACCCTGACGATGTGGACGACCTGCGGATGCAGTCGCTGACCGACGAGATCGCGCGTCGCGTCGAGGCCGAACTGCAGTACCCGGGGCAGATCAAGGTCGTCGCCATCCGTGAGAAGAGGACGGTGGACATTGCCCGCTAACGTACTGGACGGCGTCGACGCCGCCAAACTCATCGATGGCATTGCCATCGCCAAGCAGGTGCGCGCCGAGGTGGCGGTGGAAGCCGCGGCACTGAAGGCGCGCGGCGTCACGCCCGGGCTGACGGTGGTGCTGGTCGGCGACGATCCGGCGAGCGCGGTGTACGTGCGCTCCAAGGAAAAGGCCTGCATCGAGGCCGGGATGAACGGCAAGACCATCCGGCTGCCGGCCGACACGCCGCAGGCCGACCTGCTCGCGCTCATCGACAAGCTGAACGCCGACGCGACGGTGCACGGCATCCTCGTGCAGATGCCGCCGCCGAAGCACATCGATCCGCAGGCGGTGATCCTGCGCATCGCCGCCGAGAAGGACGTGGACGGCTTTCATCCGGTGAACGTCGGCCGCATCTGGATTGGCGAGAAGAGCGGCTTCGCGCCGTGCACGCCGGCGGGCGTGATGGTGATGCTGCAGAGTGCGGGGGTCAAGGTGGCCGGGGCCAACGCCGTGGTGCTCGGGCGCTCGACGATCGTGGGCAAGCCGATGACGTCGCTGCTCGTCAACGCGAGCGCGACGGTGACGGTCTGCCACTCGAAGACCAGGGATCTCGCCGCGGTGACGCGCGGCGCCGACATCCTGATTGCCGCCATCGGCAAGCCGGAGTTCGTGACCGCCGACATGGTGAAGCCGGGGGCGGTGGTCATCGACGTGGGCATCAACCGCGTGGAAGACGCGTCGCAGCCGAAGGGCTATCGCATCGTCGGCGACGTGGCGTTCGGCGCGGTCAGCCAGGTGGCGTCCAGGATCACGCCGGTGCCGGGCGGGGTGGGGCCGATGACGATCGCGATGCTGCTCAAGAACACGGTCCGCGCCGCGGCGCAGGGCCTGGCGTGAGCCCACACTGCGCCTTCCGGCCGGGGCAGCGGTGAACAGCCGCCGCGGCGCGTCGCCGCGGCGAGGGCCGGCGCCGTCGTTGTTTGACGGCGCCGGTTCGTTGGATGGCTCGGAGTTGTCGCTGCGCGACGCGGCGCCGGGGGAGAGCCCGGAAACCGCCATCTCCGTGCTCGACCTCACGACGCTCGCCAAGGCAGTGCTCGAGGGCGGAATCCCGACGGTCTGGATCCGCGGCGAAGTGTCGGGCTTCAAGCGCTACTCGAGCGGCCACTGGTACTTCACGCTGAAGGACGCGTCCGCGGCGGTGTCGTGCGTCGTCTGGGCGAGCGACACCTTCCGCATTCCCGCGCAGCCCGACGAGGGAATGCAGGTGATGGCGCGCGGCCAACTCACGGTCTATCCGGCGCAGGGGCGCATGCAGTTCATCGTGCGCGCGCTGGAAGCCGAGGGCGAGGGACTGTGGCGCAAGGCGTTCGAGGAGACGCGCGCTCGGCTCGAGAAGGACGGCCTGCTCGATCCGGCGCGCAAGCGCCCGATCCCGCGCTTTCCCTCCCGCGTGGCGGTGGTCACGAGCCCGGACGGGGCCGCCCTGCATGACATTCGTTCGGTCATCGCGCGGCGCAATCCTTCGGTGGACCTCATCGTGGTGCCCGCGGCGGTGCAGGGCGACGCGGCGCCCGCGTCACTCACCGCCGCGCTCGAGCGCGTGGCGCGCTGGCGGGGCGCAGACGTGGTGATCGTGGGACGCGGCGGTGGCTCGCGCGAAGACCTGTGGGCGTTCAACAACGAGGGGGTGGCGCGGGCGATCGCGGCCTGCCCGATCCCGACGATCAGCGCCGTGGGGCACGAAGTCGACGTGACGATCGCCGATCTCGTGGCCGACCTGCGCGCGGCGACGCCCTCGGCGGCGGCAGAGGCGGCCGTCCCGGTGCTCGACGAACTGGTCGAATGGCTCGGCGCGCTGCGCAACACGATGACCGGCGGCGTGGAACGCCGTGTGGTGACGGCGCGGCGCGAGTTGCGCCGCTTCGCGGGCGACCTGGCAATCCGCGCCCGACGGAGCGTTGAGCGGCGTCGCGCGCTGGTGCAAACTGTGGCGGGACGGATCGACGCGCTGAGCCCGCTCAACACGCTGGCGCGCGGCTATGCCGTGGCGCGCGACGCGCAGGGGCATGCGCTGGGCTCGGCGGACGCCTTCCGCGTGGGGCAGGCGTTCACGCTCGTGTTGCGCGACGGCCAGGTGGATGCCGCGGTGACTGGTGTGCGGGTAGGGGGGCCAGCGGGCCCGGGGGGGCCTGGAGTAACGCCGGCACCTGCGGCGACGCCATCAAAAAGGAGAGGGGTTAAATGAGCTTCGAGACGGATCTCGAGCGGCTGGAGCAGATTGCCGCGGCCCTCGACCGCGCGGACCTCTCGCTGGACGAGTCGCTCGCGCTCTTCGAGGAAGGCATCAAGCGCCTGCGTGCCGCCTCCGAGGCGCTCGCCAAGGCCGAAGGGCGCGTGACCACGCTCGTGGAACAGGCGAACGGGGCGCTCGAGGAGCGCGATGCCGACCAGTAGCACCCCGCCGTATCTCTCGACCGCGCGCGTGCGTGTGGCGCACGCGCTCGAGTTGCTCTGCGCGCGGGCGCTGCCCGCCCTCGGCGGCGCCGTCGGCGACGCCATGCGCTACTCGATCACGGGCGAAGGGAAGCGCCTGCGCGCCGTGCTCGTGCTCTCGGCCTACGAGGCGTGCGGCGGGACGGGCGACGTGGCGCCGCTCGCCGCGGCCGTGGAGGTGGTGCATGCCTACTCGCTGGTGCACGACGACCTCCCCTGCATGGATGACGACGACTTGCGCCGCGGACGGCCGACGGTGCACAAGGCTTTCGGGGTGCCCGTCGCCACGGCCGCCGGGATGGCGATGGTGCCGCTTGCCGCTCGCGCCGCCTGGGAGGCGGCGCAGGCGCTGGGGCTCCATGCGGCGTCCACCGGCGAGATCGTCCGCGTGTTGATGCGCGCTTCCGGAGCCGGCGGGATGATTGGCGGGCAGCTGCTCGATCTCGAGGGCGAGGGACGGCACCTGTCGTACGAACAACTCGAACGCATCCATCGATGCAAGACGGGGGCGCTGATCGAGGCCTCCGTGACGATCGGCGCCCTCGCCGCCCGGGCGCCCGCGGGGCATCTCGCGGCCTTCGGGCGCTACGGGCAGTGCATCGGACTCGCCTTCCAGATTGCCGATGACGTGCTGGACGTGACCGCGACCAGTGATGAACTTGGCAAGACGGCCGGCAAGGACGTCGCCTACCAGAAAAGCACCTATCCGGCCCTGCTCGGCGTCGAGGGAGCCATCGCCCGCGCCGCGGCGTTGGTCGAGGAGGGGTGCCAGGCACTCGCCGAGGCCGGCGTTTTGACCCGGTCGCTCGAGGCGACCGCCCGCTACATCATCGCACGGCGCTCCTGACGACAGGCCGGCGTCGTGCGACCGGTATAGATTTCTCCAGACTTTCCCGCTGCCTTCATGACTGTCCTCTCGCGCATCAACTCCCCCGCCGATCTCAAGGCGCTCTCGTCGCCCGAGCTCAAGCAGCTCGCCGCCGAGGTGCGGGAGTTCCTCATCGAGACCTGCTCGACCACCGGCGGCCACATTGGCGCGGGGCTGGGCGTCGTGGAGCTCACGGTGGCCCTGCATTACGCCTTTGACGCGCCCCGCGACCAGCTGGTCTGGGACGTCGGGCACCAGGGCTATCCGCACAAGGTGCTGACGGGCCGTCGCGACCGGATGCAGACGCTGCGGCAGGAGGGCGGACTCTCGGGCTTCCTCAAGCGCAGCGAGAGCGAATACGACGCCTTCGGGGCGGGACACGCCGCCACGTCGATTTCGGCCGCCCTCGGCATTGCCGCCGGGCGCGACCTGAACCAGGCCAAGTTCAAGGTGGTCGCCATCATCGGCGACGGCTCGATGGGCAGCGGGCTCGCGTACGAAGGACTCAACAACGCCGGCGCGGCCGACCGCGACATCATCGTGGTGCTGAACGACAATGAGATGTCGATCGCGCCCAATGTCGGCGCGATGCATCGCTACCTGACGTCGGTGCAGCGCAATCCGCTCTACAATCGCCTGCGCAGCAGCCTCGGCACCATCTTCGAGCAGCACGACAAGGGGAAGGGCGCCATCCACGATATCGGCGCCGTCGTGAAGAAGTGGGAGGAGAGCGTCAAGGCGTTCCTGACCCCGGGCGTGCTCTTCGAGGAGCTGGGGTTCCGCTACTTCGGTCCCATCGACGGCCACGACATCGACGGCATGATCGAGACCTTCCGCGCAGTGCGCGAGTTCAAGGGGCCGCGCCTCGTGCACGTGATCACGCAGAAGGGGAAGGGATTCCCGGCGGGCGAGCACGGCGAGAAGTGGCATGCGCTTCCGCCCGGGCACGACCCGGCGACCGGGAAGCAGCTCACGGCGTCGAAGGCGAATCCGAATTGGACGACGGTCTTCGGCCGCGGCCTCTCGGAGCTGATGGAGGAAGAGCCCACGCTCGTCGCGATCACGGCGGCGATGCCCAGCGGCACCGGCGCCAACATCGTGCAGAAGGCGCATCCGGCGCGCTTCTTCGACGTGGGCATTGCAGAGGGGCACGCCGTGACGTTCGCCGCGGGGATGGCGACGCAGGGACTGCGCCCCGTCACCGCCATCTACTCCACGTTCCTGCAGCGCGGCTTCGACAGCATCGTGCATGACGTCGCCATCCAGCACCTGCCGGTGATCTTCTGCCTCGATCGCGCCGGGCTGGTGGGCGAGGACGGCGAAACGCATGCGGGACTGTACGACATCGCCTATATGCTCGCGATTCCGGGAATGACGGTGACGGCGCCGGCGACGGGGACCGAATTGATCGGCCTGTTGCGCACCGCGATGGCGCACCGGGAGGACCCGTTCAGCATTCGCTATCCGCGCGACGCGTCGCCCGACCTCGTCGGGTCGGCGCGCGACATCGAGGCGGTGCCGTACGGCAGCTGGGACGTGCAGCGCAAGGGCCACGACGAGGTGGCGGTGCTGGCCGTTGGCACGATGGTGGCGGAGTCGCTGAAGGCCGCGGAGCGGCTGGCCGCCGAGGGGATGGACGTGACGGTCGTGAACTGCCGGTTCCTGAAGCCCGTCGACCAGGCGTCGCTGGCCGCGCTGGTGCGCGACCACCGGACGCTGCTCGTCGTCGAGGAAGGGACGGTCGTGAACGGCTTCGGCGCGTATCTGGCCACGCTCGTCGAGCAGATCGAGCCGTCGGTGCGCGTGGTCGCGCACGGCGTGCCCGACCGGATCGTCTACGCCGCCTCGCGGGCGCGACAGCTGGCGGAGTGCGGACTCGACGCCGAAGGCATCGCGGCCAAGGTGCGCGCGCTGCACGACGCCACGGCGCTGGCCGGCTGATGCGCGTCGGCGTCATTGCCCACATTGGCTTTGGCGGGCTCCCGGAGCTCGTCACGGAGCTGGCGACGCAGGCACCCGCGCTGGGGCTCGACCTGTCGTACGAGTCGGACCTGCTGCCGATTGCCGGGCGCGGCGCCGCCTTGCTCAGCGCACCGCAGACGCTGGATGCGATGCTGGCTTTTGGCGGAGACGGCACGTTGCTGCGTGCGGCGCGGCTGCTCGATGGCGCGCCCGCGCCGATCTTTGGCGTGAACACGGGGAAGCTGGGCTTCCTCACCACGTGCCGCGCGGATGAGTTCGCCACCGTGCTGCCGCGCTTCGCGCGCGGAGAGTTCACCGCCGAGCAGCGCATGGCGCTCGAGGCGCAGGCATACGACGCATCGGGCCCGGTGGGGCCGCGACTGCGGGCGCTCAACGACGTCGTCCTGCACAAGGGCGGGTTCGCGCGGGTGCTGCGCCTGACACTGACGGTCAGCGGCGAGCCACTGGGCCTGATTGCGGCCGATGGCATCGTGATCTCGACGCCGACCGGCTCGACTGCCTACTCGCTGTCCGCCGGCGGTCCCGTGGTAGACCCGTCGCACGAGTCCATCGTGGTCACGCCCGTTGCCGCGCATGCGCTGGCGGTCCGTCCCTTCGTGCTGCCGCCGCACGCGGTGGTGGATGTGAAGCCGGATGATGCGCCCGAGGAGGTTTTGGTGACGGTGGACGGGCAGGTGGGAACCAAGCTTGGCCCGAACCAGAACCTCGTGGTGCGACGCTCGACGCATCCCGTGAACATCGTGCGGGTGGACCAGACGACCTTCTTCGGCCGCCTGCGGGCGAAGATGGGATGGGGTGGGATTGCGGAGAGGGATCGCTAACGGGCTTGCCGCTGATTTGGGATTGGGAACTCGGATTGCGATTGAGGATTGCGAATACGGATTGCGATTTGCGATTTCCGCCATCCGCCATCCGCCATCCGCCCTCTGCCATCCGCCATCCGCCATCTGCCGTCATCCGTCGCCGTTGTCCCCCTTCCGTCTCCCGTCTCCCGTCTCCCGTCTTCCGTCTGCCTCAACCCCGTGCTAGCCGAACTCCGCATCCGCAACTTCGCCATCATCGACAGCGTCGTCCTGCCGCTAGCGCCGGGGCTGAACGTGCTGTCGGGCGAGACGGGGGCGGGGAAGTCCATCATCGTTGGCGCGCTGGGGCTGTTGATCGGGGAGCGGGCAACCGCCGACCTGGTGCGCCCGGGTGCGGAGCGCGCGGTCGTCGAGGGCACCTTCGACATCGGCGATGCGCCGGAGATGCGCGCGCTGCTCGATGAACGCGGCATTGATTGCGACGATGGCGTGCTGATGCTGAAGCGCGAGGTGCCGGCGTCCGCCGGCGGGCGCGCGCGGGCGTGGATCAATGGCACCGGCGTGACGGCGGCCGTGCTCGCCGATGTCGGGCGCGCGCTCGTGAACGTGCACGGCCAGCATGAGGCGCAGTCGCTCCTCGATCCCGAGGCGCAGCGACGCATCCTCGACGCCTTCGCCGGTGCGCAGGGGCAGGTGGCCGCCGTCGCGAAGGCCCACGCGACGCAGGTCGCGGCCCGGCACGCGGTCGCCGACCTCGTGGCGCGGCGCGACGCCGCGCACAAACGGGCCGACTACCTGCAGCACGTGGCGCACGAGATTTCCGAGGCCAGGCTGGTGGAGGGGGAGGAACAGAAACTCGACGACGAGGCGCGCCGCCTCACGCACGCGGAGGAGCTGCGAGCGCTGGCGAGCGAGCTGTCGGGGGTGCTGGAGGGCGATGAGGGCGCCGTGCTGGCGCAGCTGGGCCACCTCCAGAAGCCGCTGGGATCGCTGCAGCGCATCGATCCGTCGGTGGCGCGCCTTCAGGAGCTCTACGACGCGGCGTACTACGCGCTCGAGGAACTGGCGCGCGAGGTGGCGGCGTACGCCGAGACGGTCGAGCACGATCCGGCGCGCCTGGCCGACGTCGAACGCCGGCGGGACCTGCTCTTCCGGCTCACCAAGAAATACGGCGGCACCATCGCCGCGGTGCTGGAAACGGGACGCGAGGCGCGGGCCGAACTCTCGCTGCTCGACAGCGCGGCGCTCGACCTGCGGGAATTGAGCGAGAGCGCCGCGGCGGCGGAGGCGGCGGTGCACGAAGCGGCACGCGCGCTCAGCAAGGCGCGACAGAAGGCGGCGTCACGCCTGGCCAAGGAAGTCGAGGCGCAGTTCCCCGGCCTCGGCCTGGAGGACGGACGCTTCCACGTATCGCTCACCGCGCGGCCGGAAGTCGGCGCCACGGGCGCCGAGGACGTGGAGTTTCGCGTCGCGCTGAACGTCGGCCATGACGCGCGCCCGCTGTCGCGCGTCGCATCCGGCGGCGAACTGGCGCGCGTGATGCTCGCGCTCAAGACGATCCTCGCCGGCGTGGACCGGGTGCCGACGCTGATTTTCGACGAAGTGGACGCCGGCATCGGCGGCAAGGTGGGACAGCAGGTGGGCGATGCGATGCGCCGCGTCGCGGCGCACCACCAGGTCTTCGCCATCACGCACCTGCCGCAGATCGCCTCGCGCGCGCACCACCACATCCGGGTGCGCAAGGGCGCCAAGGACGGCGTCACGACCGCCGACATCGAGGTGCTCGACGGCGATGCCCGCGTGGAGGAAATCGCGCGCATGCTGGGGGGCGACGCCGACAGCGCCACGAGCCGCGCGCATGCGCGGGAGCAGCTGGCCGCCGGCGGCGGTGTGCCGCGTCGACGCTCGACGAACTAGCGCCTTCCCCAGATCCGCGGATACCAGCGCACCGTGACCACGTCGCGGCTCAGGTGCGAGACGCGCCAGCCGTTGCCGGTCAGCGTCTGCTGGTGCTCGTACGACACGTCGAAGGCAACCTTCGCGTGCCCCTCGTGGGCGGCCGCGACCGTCGAATAGGTGCCGCCGAGCGCGACGCGCTGTTCGGTCCAGTCGGTGCCGGACGCCCAGGCCTGCACGTCGGCGCTCTCGACGGCGCCTGCGATGCTGGCCGGCAGCGCGGCGGTAGACCAGCGGTCGGCCGCCTGTCGGGCGAATGTCCAGCTGGCGCCGAGCCAGATGTTGCGCGCGAGCGCCACGCGCGGCGTGACCGAGATGTCGAGCCGCGCGCCCGGTGTGCGCGTGAGTTGCACCTCGCGGTCGGCGGGCACCAGCGGAAATGGCACGCCGCCCACCGAAGGCGCGGTCGCCGACGGAATGCGCGCGGCATACTCCTGCGCCTGCGCATTGTCCACGCCGACGACGATGCTGGCCGAGAAGCGCTGATTGTAGAAGAGATCGGTGAACGACTGCAGGGTGAATCCGCTCCCGCCCTCGCCGGCGACCGGCGCGAACGGTTCATCGGCGTCCGGCGACGATCCGCCGCTGAGGCGAACGGTCGCGCCGACGGATTGCCGCACGGCAAAGCCGCGGATGATCGCCGAATCGGCACCGAGCATGTCGAAGACGCGGGCCTTGGCGTGCAGCGAGACTTCGCCGAGTCCGTACGCGTGCACGGCACGCAGGGGGCGCAGGCGATAGCCGTACAGCGAGTCGGTCAGCAGCGTGGCGAGGTTGCCGTGGGAGAACAGGGCCGCCGCCACCGGGCCTTGCGTGCCGATGGCGGTGATGCCGAGCGCGGCGAACTGATCGCGATAGCCCTGCACCCGCTGATCAATGGCCTGTTGCGCCGCGCCGTTCGCCACCGGCACGAACGGGAGTCCGGCGGAATTCCTGCGCCCACCGTACAGCTGGTTCAGCGCCGCGGCAAACGCGGCCGCGTTGCTCACCAGCGTCTGGGCGCCGGCCACGTTGGCGGCGATGGGCGCACAGCCGGTGGCCGTCGGGCCCGCCTGGCACTGCGCGATGCGGCGCGTCGTCTGTGCGAGGGCGCTGTCGAACTGCGTCAGGAGCGCCGTGTTGCGGTCGCGGGCGGATTTGTTGGCCCAGGCGGGGTTGAATCCCATCGAGCCCTCCACGCGCCCCGCATTCAATTGGATCCTCGGTTCGATGGCATGGTTGGCCACGCGCAGCTGCGCGCCGATGGTGAGGCGCGCCATCACGCCAACCTCCGCGCTCAACGCGGCGTCGGTTGAGGCGTCTCGACGCCCGATCGCCAGCGCCCCCAACGACGGGTCGAAGCCCGCGACTCCCGAAAGCGCGGAAACGAGCGGCGCCGCCGCGGCAAGGCTCGCGTCGTAGCCCCCGTTCCACGACGCGGCGCTCGCGCTCGCGCCGAGGGGACGCAGCTTGCCGCTGGCATCGTAGCGCTCGTTGGCGCGATCCCAGAGGGCGCTCGTGCCAATGCGCAGGACGCCGGTGGGGAGCGTGGAGGCGTCGCCGCCGATGCCAAGGGCGCGCTGGGCCGCCGCCGGGGCGGCGGCGAGCAGCAGGGCGGGCAGGGCGAGCTGGACGAGTCTCCGATGCATCATCACGACGGGGCGGTGGGTTGGGGAACCCGCTAAGTTTGGCAAGACAACGGCAACCCTGAAACCTAATGCGCGACGCTTCGCTTCCGACTATCCCCTGGCAGGTGACCGGCAATCATTGGGTGGCGCTCCCGTGCGTACACCCGGTGGACGGATCGGTTCACGCCCTCGGGATCCTGCATCGCGGGGCGCGCTCGGCGGTGGAATTTGCCGGCGGCGCCGACTTTCTGGCGGGTGGCGGCCCCGCGCTCCTTCGTCCCGTGCTGTCGGTGGCCGGCGAGCGCATCGAACTGGCGCAGGGCGGCATCGCGTGGGAGCGCGCCTTCCACTGGCTGCCCACCTTCACGGCCACCGTCGGGGAGCTGATCATCCGCGGGACGCTGTTTGCGCCGTATGGGCTCGACTCCGACATCGCCGGCTCCGTCTATGCGCTGGCGGTGGAGAATCGCGGGAGCGCGCCGATTGGCGTGTCGCTCGCGCTCGAGGGAACGCTGGGCCATCGCCAGGTTCGCGTGCGCACGCCGCGCCCCCTCGAGGACGCGCCGCGCATCAGCGAGGGGATGGACGGCGTGGTGATCCTCGACGGCATGAGCGCGCCCGGCCTCGCGGCGCTGGCCATCGCGAGCGACGAGCGCGGGGCGGTCAGCATCACCGCCGGCGCCGCGCCGGCCTACGCGATTGCCCGTGACTTCGTGGTGGAGGGTGGGTCGCGCATCGAGTGCGCGTTCTACATCGGCGCGGGGCCCGAACGCGACGGGGCACAGGCCATCCTCGGCGTGCTGCGCCGGCGCGGCTGGCGCGCCCTGCTATCGGCCACGCGCGAGGCGCTCCGCGCTCTCGAGCAGAGCACCGGCAACGAGTCGCTGGACCTGCTGGTGAACCGCAACCTGCTCTTCGCGTATTTCTACGGCGTGGCGCGCGCGCTCGACGACGCGCAGTACTACCTGGTGCGCAGCCGCGCGCCGTGGCATCCCGCCGGCGTGACGATCCGCGACTGGGAAGCGCTGTGCTGGACGGTGCCCGCCGTGCAGCTGGCCGATCCCACCCTGGCCCGCGAACTGATTCTCCGCGCCTGCGAGGTGCACGGCTACGCGCCGGGGCAGGGGACGCACTACTTCGACGGCACGCTCTTCGAGCCCGGCTTCACGCTCGAGGGCTGCGCGTCGTATGCCATCGCCGTCGACCGCTACATCCGCGACACCAACGATGACCGCGTCGTCGAGGAGCCGGTGCTGGCCGACACCCTCTATGTGTCGAACGACGACCTGATGGCGCGGCGCGACAAGGATCACCCGCTGTATCACACCGAGGTGACGCTGCGCGGCGACCGTCCGCCGCTGCCGTTCACCCTGCACGGCAATGCCGTCGTCGCGTACGCGCTCGACTGCCTCAAGCGCACGCTCGACGAAGAGGCGGCGAAGGCGCTGCAGGACCCCGAAGGGGTGCGCGCCGCGCTGCGGCGGCACTTCGCCCCTGGCGGGGCGAAATCCGCGTTCGTGGCGGCGAGCGATCTCGGCGGCAAGGTGAGCGAGGCCGACGATCCCGTGGGCTCGGCGCTCTGGCTGCCGCTCTACGAGACCATCGAGCGCAGCGACTCGACCTACCGGCGCACCGCCAAGAAGATCGTCGAGCCGGAGTACCTCGCGCAGCAACTGGCCCGCCTGATGGGACCCGATGCCAGCGAGGTGCTCGAGTGGCTGCGGCGGGCCCCGCTGTCGCTCGGCGTGGCCGCGGAGCGCGTGGACGCCGAGGGGCAGGCGACGGCGGGGGGCGGCGATGCCGCGCTGTCGGGGCTGCTGGCCTACGCCACCTGGTTTGCCGTCCACGCCTTCGGGGTGCGGCCGTGACGGTTGCGCGCGCGGGGGGCGTCGCGGACGACGCGCGACGCCACTTCGAGAAGTCATTCGGCGGCGAGCCCACGCTGGTGGCATCGGCGGCGGGGCGCGTGAACCTGATCGGCGAGCACGTGGACTACAATGGCGGGGTGGCGCTGCCGATCGCCATTCAGCGTCGCACCGCCGTCGCCATTCGGCGGCGGGACGGTGACGCCAAGGTGACGCGCCTCAACTCCGGCGGAACCGGCGGCGTGCTGCGAATCGATCATGCCAAGCTGGCCCGTCGCCGCAAATGGACCGACTATCCGTCGGGCGTGCTCGATCAGCTCGTGGGCGCCGGTATCGACCTGCCCGCGTTCGATGTCGCCGTGGCGAGTGACGTGCCGTCGGGGAGCGGGCTGAGTTCGTCGGCGGCCATCGAGGTGGCCTTCGATTTCGCGGTGCGCTCGCTGCTGGGCCTGGACACCGAGCCGGTGGCGCTGGCACTGGAGTGTCAGCGCGCCGAGCGCCAGTTCGTGGGCGTGCCGTGCGGCGCGATGGACCAGCTGTCGGCCGCCTGCGGGCGGCAGGGGCACGCGCTGCACATGCAGTTCGAGCCCGTGCAGGTGCGCCCTGTGCCGTTTACGGAGTCGGTGCTGGTGGTCGACACCGCCGTCCCGCGCAGCCTGCGGGGCTCGGCGTATTCGGAGCGCGTTGCCGAATGTGCCGCCGCGCTGGCGGGCATCCAGCGCCTCGCGCCCGAGGTGCCCACGCTTGCGGCCGCGACGCTTGAACAGGTGGAGCGCGCGGAGATGCCGGAGATCTCGCGCCGGCGCGCGCGGCATGTGGTATCCGAATGCGAGCGGGTGCGGCAGGTGGTCGCCGCGCTGGCGGCGGGGGCGCGTTTCCCCGGCGAACTGGCGCTCGCGTCGCACCGCTCGCTGCGCGAGGACTATGACTGCTCGTCGCGCGAACTCGACTGGGTGGTGGAGTACGCCGCGCGCCAGCCCGGCATCAGCGGCGCCCGTCTCACCGGGGCGGGGTGGGGTGGGTGTGCCATCGCCCTCGGCGACGCCGACGCCCTCCTGGCGCTGCAGGATTCGCTTCCCGAACAGTATGAGCGGGCCATCGGGCACCGCCCTCGCACCTGGATCGTTTCGGCCGACGATGGCGCCCGGCTGGAGCGCTGAGTCGGAACCCGTTGCCGCGGCGCGCCGACGGCGATAGAATGCGTGGCACGCGGGAATAGCTCAGTTGGTAGAGCACAACCTTGCCAAGGTTGGGGTCGCGGGTTCGAGTCCCGTTTCCCGCTCTGGAGAGAAACAACAGAGAGACAACAGAAAAACAACAGAGAGACAACAGACACAGCGGGCGGGGGCCGGTGAGGCTTCCCGCCCGTTGGCCATTCCGTAGCTTTATCGCAGATCGCAGTCCTGAATCGGAGTCCTGAGTCCCGTTCCGGATTCCCGATCCTCAGTCGCAGTGCCTGCCGGGGTGGCGAAACTGGCTAGACGCGAGGGACTTAAAATCCCTTGGGTGCAAACCCATCCGGGTTCGATTCCCGGCCCCGGCACTAAGACGCCGATGGTCACGATGAAGCCAGACGGGCGGCGAGCACGGCGCGGCGGCC